>JAWKIO010000004.1 GCA_041394265.1 Acidimicrobiales bacterium | reverse complement strand
CCGCAAGGGTCTCACCATCGTCGAGGGCCAGGAGTCGCTGTACCGGATGCGAATGCAGGCCGCCTATGAGGCCGGCGACCGTGATGGCATCGTCCAGGCCTTCCACGAGGCACAGCGAGCCGCCGAGTCGTACGGCTACGCCGAAGAAGTCCAGCCCGAGACCCAGGCGCTCTTCGAGCAGCTCACGGCGACGCCGGGACGCGGCCGGGACACCGCCGACACCTGAGCCCTCCGAGAATATCGGTCACCCTGCCGTGCTCAGGATTGCCGGCTATCGGACGGGCCGGAACCTATCGGCGTCGTAGATATGCGCTCTGATCCGGCCGGTCGGGGGCAGTTCCGACGACGGGCGCCGCCAAACAATAGGTGACAGCGGCAGACGCTGTGAGCGGATATCGCTGCGCTGTGCATGTGTCGAGTGATCGGCCAGGGACGCCGCATCGGCATCGACGCGCAGTGCCGGTTCCGGTTCCGAACGGAGTTCTATTACACCGGCTACGCGCGTGGCGCTGGGCTCACGATCGGCGTCGTTGTCTGCGCAGGAGGGAGCGGAGTGTCTCGGCGTTTGCGTAGCCGACCCGCATGGCGATCTCGGCGGAGTTGAGGTCGGTGGTTGCCGAGAGATGCCGAGCCCGTTCGATGCGAAGACGTTGGACGAAGCCGAGCGGAGTGAGGTTGAGTGCCGAGCGGACTCGTCGTTCGAGGGTGCGCCGGCTGGTGCCGAGCGACTGCGCGACGGACGCGATGTCGAGCGGTTCGTCGAGGCGGGCGCGCACGAGGCGTTCGAACTCGACGACGATCGGGTCATCGTGGCGGAGGTGTTCGTAGGCGGCGAAGGCCGCCTGCGACGGGCGCTCGTCGATGAGGAGCAGTTTGGCGACGTGCTGGGCCAGGTCGGGGCTGATCGATCGCACGAGTGAGAGTGCGAGGTCGATGTGGGCGAAGGCGGCGCCGGCGGTGATGAGGTTTCCGTCGACCACGACCATGGTGTCGAGATCGAGGTCGACGGTCGGATAGCGCGTTCGGAACTCGGGCCCCAGGAACCAGCTGGTCGTCGCCCGCCGGTGGTGCATCCGTCCGGTCTCGGCGACGGTGAACACGCCGGTACACGCCGCAGCGATCTGGGTGGTCGCGTCGTCGAGCCGCGCGAGTGACTCGATGACCGAACGAGCATTTCGGCTCTGCAGCGCGTCGTTGGTGGCGGCGGCGGTGAGGGTTCCAAGCGCAGGGACGATGACGACGTCGAAGTCGCCGGACTCGGACAGCGGGTGCTCCACCGACAGGGTCATCGATGTCGTCGTGGTCACCCGTCGCTTCGGTCCGATGATGGCGAGTTCGATCGGGTCGATGTGTGGGTCGACATCGCCGCGGACTCCGTCGGCCACCCGCACGATGTCGATCACCGACGCGACCGCCGAGCCGAAGCAGCCATCGAGCGCGATCAGTCCGAAACGCATGGCGTGAACGGTAGCAATGCTGCCGTATGCGCCACTCCCCACCGCCCCCTTGCTTGTCGTACGTTGGACTCCTCATACGAACAACCCCGCAAGCAAGGAGACCACCGTGTCCACACCCACATCACTCCCGTACGCCTTCGTCGCCAAGATCGTCGCGGCCGATGGACAGCACGACGCGCTCGGCGATCTGCTCGCCAGCGCTGTCGAACTCGCCAACGATGAAGAAGGAACGATCGTCTGGTTCGCGGTCCGAACCCACCCCGACACCTTCTGGATCTTCGACGCATTTCCCGACGAGTCCGCTCGCGACACCCACGCCAACGGCGCCATCGTCGAAGCCCTGATGGCCAACCAGCAGCTCCTCGGCGCAGCGCCCGAGATCCTGCCGGCCGACGTCCTCGCGTCCAAGCTCCCGTAGTCCGCCACCGCACGAGACGATCGCGCCCCGCGGAGCGGTCGGGCCCAGTCGCCTCGACCCCCCGCACCACGCTGAACTGACAGACCCCCTCCCGCGGGCTCTCGGACCGTAGCAACGGGGCAGTTGAGACGGCTTGGAACGCCGGCTGGCGGCGCTGCCTGGGCCCTTTCGCGCCCGAGCTGGCGTTCCGCTGGATCATCTGCAGTACGACAGGCGCGCTCATAAGCGTGGCGCAATGCGCCAGGACCTCGACGCCGCGGTCCGCCAAGGCCAACGCCACATGGTCTGCCCCGGGTTCGGCGGAGTCGGGATTCTTGGATTCTTGGGGTGTTGTCCTCTAGGAGGACACCATGGGAAGGAAGGGATACCCGGCCGAGTTCCGGCGTCGGGTACTTGATCTGGTCGACGCTGGACGGCCGATAGCGGACATCGCCAGGGATCTCGGGATCTCGGATCAGACGGTCTACAACTGGCGTCGCCAGGACCGTGTTGACCGGGGCGTGGAGCCGGGGCTGAGCACCGGCGAGCGTGCCGAACTGGCCGCTGCCCGCAAGAAGATCCGCGAGCTCGAGTCGGAGCTGGCGGTGCACCGGCGAGCCAGCGAGCTCCTGAAGGAGTCGGCGGACCCAAAAGGCGGTTCGCGGCCGCCGACGTGATGGCCGCCGAGGGCCTGCCGGTGCAGACCTCGTGTCGAGTGCTCGGGATCTCGGTCTCGGGGTTCTTCCAGCGGCGCAAACGAGCGCCGTCAGCGCGGTCGGTTCGCCATGCCTGGCTGACCGACGCGATCCGCCAGGTCCACCTCGACTCGCGTGGCACCTACGGCGCACGGAGGGTCCATGCCGAGCTCACGATGGGTCACGGCATCGCGGTGGGCCACAACGCCGTCGAGCTGTTGATGCGCCGAGCCGGTCTGCAAGGCATCACCGGCCGGCCCAAGTTCCGACGGGTCGCGAACGTGGCGACCTCATCGGATCTGGTGACCCGCGACTTCGGCCGCTCGCAGGCGAACGAGCTGTGGGTCACTGATTCGGCCTGGGTTTGACGGGTGCTCGTCGGGTTGGTTTTCTCAGGCCGCGTCGGCCTGAGCGAGGGCACGGTAGTGGGCTGCTTCGACCTCTGCTGGGGTGGCGTCTCCGAGCTCGCTGTGGAGGCGGTTCTCGTTGAACCAGGAGACCCAGCGGCAGGTGGCGATCTCGAGGTCGTCGAGGCCCTTCCAGTGGCCGCCGTTGGCGGCCAGGGCGGCGGGGTTGCGGTGGAGCTCGGTCTTGTAGAGCGCGTTGACCGCTTCGGCCATCGCGTTATCGAAGCTGTCGCCGACGGTGCCGATCGAGGCTCGGGCTCCGAGCTCGGCGACGCGGTCGGTGTGGGCGATGGACGTGTATTGCGACCCGGCGTCGTGGTGGCAGATCAGGCCCTCGAGGCTCGATCCCCGGCGGGCCCAGGCGGCCATGTCCAGTGCGTCGACCACGAGGCTGGCGTGCATGGTGCGTGCTGCTTTCCAGCCGACGATCCGCCGGGAGAACACGTCGATCACGAACGCCACGTAGACCACACCGGACCACGTCGAGCAGTAGGTGAAGTCCGCCACCCACAGACGGTCGGGAGCGTCGGCTGTGAAGTTCCGCTTCACCAGATCCGGGGCGCGGACCGCGGCCGGATCAGCGTGGGTGGTGAAGCGCTTCTTCTCACGCGACGCTCCTCGGATCCCGTGCTCGCGCATCAGCCGGGCAACCTGGTCACGGCCAACATCGAGCCCGGCTCGGCGGACCGCCTTGGCGAGCTTGCGGCGGCCGTAGACGGAGTAGTTGTCGGTCCAGATCTTCTCGATCACAGGTCCCAGCTCGGCGTCTCGGATCTTCCGCTTACACGGTGGCCGGGTCTTGGCCGACCAGTAGGTGGTGGGGGCGATCTCCAACACTGCGCAGATCGGCTCGACCCCCCATCGCAGCCCACCGGACTCCTTGGTCCGGTGGGCGTCGATGAACTCAACAACCGCAGCAACCTCCTCAGAGGTCAGCGGCCTTACCTCCTCCGGGGACCGTCGAGCTCGGTCGCGAAGAAAACCGATGCCGCCTTGAGAATGTCGTTGGCCCGGCGAAGCTCCTTCACTTCGCGCTCGAGCTTCGCGATCTTCTCGGCATCGGCCGTGGTCGTGCCCGGACGCCTGCCCGAGTCGATGTCGGCGCGGTTGACCCAGCCCCGCAACGACTCCGTGCCCACGCCGAGCTCCCGGGCCACCCGAGTGATCACCCCGTGGGACTCGCCGGTCTCACGACGGATCTCCTGCACCATCCGGACCGCTCGCTCACGCAGCTCGTCCGGGTACTTCTGCGGCCTCCGCCGCCCATCGCTCTTGGTTGCCATGCTCTCATCCTCGTTTCCAAGTTCAGGAGCACCCGCGGATCCCAGGCCGATTCACACCGACATCACCGAACATCCGACCCGCGAAGGCAAGGTGTACTGCTGCGTGGTCCTCGACGCCTGGTCCCGGCGAGTCGTGGGCTGGTCGATCGACTCGTCACCGAACGCCGCGCTGGTCACGAACGCGCTCGGCATGGCCATCGACGGCCGCCGGCCAGCGGAGGGCACGACCGTGATCCACAGCGACCAGGGCACCCAGTTCACGTCGTGGGCGTTCACCCGCCGGGCGATCGACTCGGGGCTGCTGCCATCGATGGGCTCGAAGGGCGATTGCTACGACAACGCGATGATCGAGTCGTTCTGGAGCCGAATGCAGGTCGAGCTCCTCAACCGTCGACGCTGGAGCACCCGCGTCGAGCTCGCCACGGCGATCTTCGAGTACCTCGAGGTGTTCCACAACCGCCAGCGGCGACACTCCGCGCTAGGAATGCTCACACCCGTCGAGTTCGAAGCTCGACATGAACCAACGACAGCAGCCTGACGATCCCAGAAATCGCGGCTACGTCGAACCCGGGACACCCCAGAGCAGTCACCGAACCCGGGGTGCTTCACGTTGAGCGTCGCCGCCGATCACGGGAGCGGCCTACCATCGCCTCCTTCGACCGCGGGGGTTAGCCATGGGGTTCCTTGATCGCCTTCGTGAAGGCCGGGATCAGCGTCGGACGGCACGAGCACAACGCGCGTACACCGGAACAGTCGACACGTGGCTCAGCAAC
>JAWKIO010000003.1 GCA_041394265.1 Acidimicrobiales bacterium | reverse complement strand
CCGCTTCGGCTGGAACATCCCGCTGGTCGCGTTCGGGATGATCTTGTCGTGGTCCAGGTTCAGGATGTGGTGGTTCACCGCGTCGGAAGATCGCCATCACACCTTCGAGGGCGTCGCCCGGTTCTTCGACGAGATCGGCGGCGTCCCGGCTGCGTGCCGGACCGACAGGATGGGAGCGCTCGGCCGGTCACAAGGTCGACGTTTCGTGCTGCACCCGCCAACGGTCGGCTTCGCGGCCCATCACGGCACGAAGATCACCTCGTGTCAGGCCGGCGATGCCAAGCGCAAGGGCAAGGTCGAGCGTCCGTTCCGCCAGCTCCAAGAGACCTTCCTCCCGGAGGTCGAAGCCGACGGCGTCCCGGTCGATCTCGCCGATCTGAACCGGCGCGCCGAGCTGTGGCTCGCCAAGCGAGTGCACGCCGTTGAGTCCCGGTCGACTGGCGAGACACCGGCGGCGCGCCTGGCTGTCGAGCGAGACTTCCTGTCGCCGTTGCCGAGGGCACGGTTCGACTCTGACTACGTCGAGACGAGGCGGGTGCACAACGCGTGGCCCTTCGTCGCCATCGACGCGAACCGCTACTCGGTTCCGCCAGAAGCGTTGGGCCACACCGTCGAGATCCGCCGACCTGTCGACTCGGGCACCGTCG
Organism: Acidimicrobiales bacterium; assembly: GCA_041394265.1. Lineage (NCBI taxonomy): Bacteria > Bacillati > Actinomycetota > Acidimicrobiia > Acidimicrobiales > Acidimicrobiales bacterium. The sequence continues at coordinate 1,643 of JAWKIO010000003.1, read as the reverse complement.
AGGTCCGCCTGGCTGGGCGGCTGATCGCCACGCATCGCCTTGTCACGGGCCGACGTGTCGACGTGTGGGACCCGGCCCACAAGCAGGCCGCCGAAGCACTCGCGCTCGGCTGGGACCCCTCGGGCCCGGATCTGCGAGTTGTCGCAGAACGACCCGAACCAGCCCCGGCCGTGCGTCTCGAGTTGGGCGGCGACTACGACGTCGAAGCCCCCGACCTCGATGGCCGCTACTCGGTGGTCATCGACCCAGAACCCGGTGACGGTGACGAGGGCGTGGAGGTGTCGGCATGAGCGTCTATGAACAGATCAAAGCCGACCTCGGCTACCTCAAACTCGACGCCGCCGCCGGCGCGTTCGCAACCCTCGCCGAGCAAGCCAGAACCGAGGACTGGTCCCACATCGAGTTCCTCGCCCGTCTCATCGCCGAGCAAGCAACAGCAGACCGAGACCGGCGCCTCGCAGCACGGCTGCGCTACGCCCGCTTCCCCTACCGACGCAGCATCGAGGACTTCGATTACGAGTTCCAACCATCGGTCGACCGCAAACTCGTCGAGGACCTCGCCACGCTGCGCTTCATCGAAGAGAACCGGCCGATCCTGTTTCTCGGACAGCCCGGCTGCGGCAAGACCCACCTCGCCGTTGCGCTCGCGACACTCGCGGTCGAGGCCGGCTACCGGGGCTACTTCAGCACCGCCGACAACCTCTGTCGCACCCTCGTGCGGGCATCGATCGAGGGGAACCTCGCGTCGAAGATGAAAGCGTTCACTGCGCCGACCGTGCTCGTCATCGACGACGTCGGCCTTCTCCCGATCGGCGGCACCGAAGCCTCCGCAGTGTTCTTCCAAGTGGTCAACACCCGCTACGAGAAAGGCCACCCCACCATCGTCACCACCAACCGATCGCTACCGGACTGGGGGACCATCTTTGGCGACACCGTCGTCGCAGCAGCAGTCCTCGACCGGCTCATGCACAACGCCATCGTGTTCAACATCAAGGGCCAATCCTGGCGCCTACGCGAGCACAACGGCCTCGAAATCGCGACCACCAACCCCAGCGACGGAGGCGCCCGCTAGCCTCACCAACCACCGGTCAACACCGACCCCGTGTCGGTTTTCGATGATCCCCAATGACGGGTTTCCCTGATCGCTCACACTGCACTTCCGTCTGGCCAGGCGTCAGGACCTTGGGTTGACGCCGGCCAGTGGTCTAGCCATACTTATAGCCATGATGGCTCAGGAACATCTCGCCTTGGCGGACGTCAAGAACCGGCTTTCGGAGGTAGTGGAGGGGCTCGAGCGGGAGCATGGCCGGGTGGTTGTGACGAAGCACGGCAGGCCTGCGGTCGTGATGTTGAGCGTCGAAGACTTGGCGTCCCTCGAAGAGACTCTTGAGATCCTGAGCGACCGCCAACTGATGGACGAGATCAGCGAGGGTCGAGCTGAGCTTGCGGCAGGTAAGGGTGAGGTTCTCACCCGCGACGAGGTTCTTGCGCGGGTCAGGGCTGAATGAGCGAGGAGCGGTTCGAAGTCGTGTGGTCGCCTCGGGCCAGGCGATCACTCAACCGGCTCCCGGAGAAGGTCGTAGTTGCGTGCGTGGAGTTCGTCCACGGCGGCCTCTCGGAGAATCCGTATCGGGTCGGGAAGC
>JAWKIO010000002.1 GCA_041394265.1 Acidimicrobiales bacterium | reverse complement strand
CAAATAGGATTGAACGCAGCCCACCCTCCGATGAAACCGTGTTCGTGGGTCCGCGGTCGCTCAGCGGAGGACGACGGCTATGCGTATCGATGACCAGAGAGAGGTGGACCCCTTCGGCGTACATGGGGCGGTCCTCCGCCAGAGGCACGCTCAGGGGCCGGACATCAGCAGCCACCTTCTACTGTGTGAGGCCATCGAGCTTGCCCACGGGCGGCGGCACTTGACGGTCGTTCACGGTGACCCCTGCGAGGTCTCAGCATCACGGCAGCTCTCTGAGTTCTATGAGGAGCTGCGTCGGTTGGCGGCCGGGTGCGAGTGGGTTCGTGTTCGGGGTAACGCCGAGTACGTGACTGTGACTGTCGGTGGCGCGGTCGCAGACGAGCAAATCGCGCTGTTCGAGGCGGCCGCAGCGTTTGCGAACCCAGGGAACTGGACGATCGTCGCCTCGCCCGTGCCGCCGCTCAGCTGACGGTGCTCGAGGTTCGCTGCGAACGGAGTTCGTTGTAGAGCGCGGTGGTCGCTGGCGACGGTTCGACCTCGAGGTCGGCCAGGTACACGCACAGCTCCTCGTACGCGCCGACGAGGCCTCGGGTGTTTCCGGCGTGCGCCTCGAGTCGCATGCGGAGCCGGTAGAGGTGCTCGTCTCCCGGGAGGCCGCGCAACCCTCGACTGATCGCGTGTCGGGCGAGGTCGTGCTGTCCGGCTTCCAGTGCGAGCGCGACGAGGCGGTCGACGGCTCGTTCGATGACACGGGCCGCTTCGGCGACGTCCTGGTCCCGGTGCGCCCAGTCGTAGCCGACGGCGTCAAACGGAGGACCTTCGACCATCGAGAGTGCCTCGCGCAGCGCTGACATCGCCTCGGTCGATGACATCTCATCCGCCGCAGCGACGGCTCTGCGGAGCAGGTCGAGGTCGGTCGTGACACGCGGGTGCAGCCGCAGCGTGCCGTGGGCACGGTCGGCCGCTGGCATGACTGGGGTGCCGTCGTCGAAGTCGCCGAGCGCCCGCCGGACTGCAGCGACGAAGTTCCACACCGTCTTCGGCTCGACGGGCTTGCCGCCCCAAAGCGCATCTTGCGCAGCCGATGCGGCGAGCGTCCCGCCTCGGCAGGCGAGCAGCACGGCGAGGATGAGTTCGCGTCGGCCGATGTCGGGTCGGTCTGGGATCGAAGGCACACCGAGCACCCGCACGACGAGTTCCGGCCCTGTCGACTCCGTTGCGAACAACTGGCCGTCCGAGTCGGTCGTGGGTTCGGCTGATCCGTTCGACGGGGTGTCGGTGGTCGTCATTTCGGCGCCGTGGCCGACGGTGAACACGTGGGTGGTGTCCACACCGTGTTCGTGTCCGTTCACCCGATGGTTGGTGATGACGGCCTGCTCGCCGCTGGGCCGTACTTCGTCGTTGCCGCCTTCATCTGTCGCATGCGGTCCAAGCGCCGAGGAGTCGACAGAGTCCGGCCCGACCTCCGGGAGGTCGACTACGGCGACGGTTGCGGCGGCGAGTGCATCGGCTGTCGAAGCATCGAGCCGGACCGGTGTGAAGTCGATACCGAGGGGTTCGAGCCGAGCAGTCAGCCCATCGCCGGAGATCTCGATTCGTGCTCCACCGTCTGCGATCGCGGCGCGGTCCGATGCCATCACGAGTGCTGCGCCTCGCCGCGGCGAGAACGTGGCACCTATGCCACCTTGGCAGCCGCTGGCGACGATGACGGTGGCCTCGATGGGTGCAGCGCCTCCAATGCGTGCGCGGAAGGTGTCGGCTCGTGAGTCGTGCCGGATTGCTGCGCCGACGGAGTCGATGGCGTTCGCTGCTGACTCGATCGCTTCCGTGAGTGTCTGCA
>JAWKIO010000001.1 GCA_041394265.1 Acidimicrobiales bacterium | reverse complement strand
GCCGCTCCTCGTCGGCTGTCCTGATCTACGTGATCATCCTCATGGCGATGCAGGTCTTCCTCGTCACCGTCGCCGCCGAAGCGTTCCTCGCCGACGAAGCCGGCCTCGCATGGGCCACCGCCATCGTGTCCGTCGTGCTGTTCGCCGCCGCCGCCAGCTTCCTGCGCTACCTCCGACCGTAGAACTCGATGGCCGACACCCCGTCATCACCGATCGCGACGCTGTTCCCCGGCTACTTCGCGCTCGTGATGGCCACCGGCATCGTCGCGATCGGCGCAGACCAACAGAACCTCGACCTGCTCGCCCAAGGCCTCTACGTGATCACGATGCTCGCGTACGTCGTGCTCGCCGTGCTGCTCGCCTCACGCATGATCCGGTACTGGTCGAACTTCGCCGCTGACGTCACCAACCACGCCAAAGGCTTCGCGTTCTTGACCACCGTCGCCGCCACCAATGTGCTGGCCTCCGCGTCGATCGTCATCCACGGCTGGTGGAACCTCGCGTGGGCGCTGTGGTGGGCCAGCCTCGTGCTCTGGGCAGCATTCGTCTACACCACCCTCATCGCCGTCGTCACCGACCGCGACAAACCCGGGTTGCAGGGCGGCATCAACGGCAGCTGGTTCCTGCTCACCGTGTCCACCCAGTCCATCGCCGTCGTCGCCGGACTGTTCCTCACCCGCACCGACAGCGACACCCTCGCCTTCACCGCGATCGCAGCCTTCGCACTCGGTGTCGTGCTCTACCTCATCGTCATGACCATGGTGTTCCTTCGCTGGACGTTCAATCCACTCGACCCCACCGAAGCCGACCCGCCCGCCTGGATCGCCGCCGGCGCCGTGGCGATCACCGTCCTCGCAGGATCGAACATCCTCCTCGCCGCCGACCAGGCCCCCGACCGGGTCGCCCGGCTCGCCCCCTTCCTCGAAGGACTGGTCGTGACGGCCTGGGCCACCGCCACGTTCTGGTTCCCGCTCATGATCGCCATCGGCATCTGGCGTCACCTCGTCCGCCGCGTCCCGCTCCGCTACCACCCCAGCTACTGGGCGATGGTCTTCCCCCTCGGCATGTACGGCGCCGCCACCTACCGCATGAACGCTGCGATCGACCTCGACGCCCTCGCCTGGCTCCCCAAGATCGAACTCGTCGTCGCCCTCGCTGCGTGGACCGTCACGTTCGTCGGACTCGCATGGCACCTCGCCACGTCCCGTCGAACAACACCACACGGATAGCCACCGAATCCCCGGCGACCGCCGGCACGGCACCGATGGGGAGCAGCTTCAGTGCGTGCCGAGGCCGCTGGCGAGTTGGTCGAAGCCGCTCTGGACCAGAGCTGGCAGTGCGGGGGTGTGCGGCGTGGTGAGCCAGTGCTGCAGTGAGGCGCGCATGACGGCGAGCGCCGTCGCGGCGAGCAGGCGTGGTGCGGGGTCGTCGGCCCGCGCGCCGAGTCGTGTGGTGAGACGTTGGGTGAGCGCCTGTTCCCAACCGGCTTGGAGGTGCAGGCTTCGGGCGAACACGGACGGGTTGCTCGCCATGATCGTGAACCGTCGTCGGATCCGGTCGTGTTCTGACTCGTAGTCGGCGGCGACCGCGGCGAACGACGCGCGTAGCGCGTCCCATGCCGGTTCGTCCTCTGGGCGTTGCTCGAGCTCGGTGAGGATGCGTTCGAGGCGTTCGCTGTAGTCGGCCAGGACGAGGTCGTCCTTGGTCGCGAAGTACGAGAAGAACGTCCGGGGCGCCAACTCTGCTTCGACCGCGATCTGCTCGATGGTCGTCTTGTCGAAGCCCTCGCGTTCGAAGAGTTCGAGCGCGGCGTCCTCGAGTCTGCGCCGGCGCTCGCGCTTGTTCCGTTCTCGTCGTCCGGTCGGCTCGGCCACGTGAACAGGATACCGAAAAGAGCAGCCATTGCAAAAATGCAGTGACTGCATGTATGGTGAGCGCAGGAGGTGTGTCGTGTCGAACGGGTTGTACCGATTGGGTCGTTGGATCGCTGCCCATCATCGGCTGGTTCTCGTGGCGTGGGTGGTGGCAGTGCTGGGCTTGGTGGGGTTGAACCGGGTCGCCAGGGTGATGCGGTCGACGACTTCCGGGTGCCAGGTGTGGAATCGCAGCAGCGGTCGACCTGCTCGAGCAACGCTTCCCTGAACGTGCCGGAGCAACCGCGATGGTCGTGTTCCACGTGGACGATGGCACCGTCAACGGCCAGCCACGGCCGCAGCGATCGACGCCACGATCGCCGAGGTCGCATCGCTCGAACATGTTCTGGCCGTGACCGACCCGCTCGCCGGCCCACGTGCGATCTCACCCGACGGCTCGACCGCGTTCGCGGCCGTGCAGTTCGACGGCTCGACCGCCGAGCTCGGCCGCGCCACGTTGGAGAGTTGTTCGACACCGCGACGCCAGCGGGCAGGCCGGGGTGCAGGTCGAGTTCCAGGGCGACTCCCGACAGGTGCGAAGGAACGTTCCGAGGGTCCCGCCGAGATGATCGGCATGCTTGCACTGGTCGTGCCTCTTCGTCACCTTCCGGAGCCGTCGTCGCCACCGTGATGCCGTTGGGCGTCGCAGTTGCCGGGCTGGCGACAGGGTTGTCCATCGTCGGACTGTTGGGCGGGCTGATCGACATCCTCCATCGCACCGCGACTCGGCACGATGATCGGTCTCCAGGTGGGCATCGACCTTGCTTCTGTTCGTGCTGAGCCGCCACCGCGATCACCTCGCGCATGGGATGGACGTCGACGAGTCGATCGGCCGCACCAGCGCGACCGCAGGTCAAGCCGTGGTCGTGGCCGGTGGCACGGTCGTGGTGGCGATCTCAAGCTTACCGTTCGCCGGGATCCCGTTCGTCGCCAACGCTCGGCTACTCCGCCTCGATCGTGGTCGCCGTCGCCGTGCTCGTCGCGATCACCCTCACTGCCGGCTCTGCTCAGCGTTGCCCGTCACCGCATTCTCCCCAAGCATCAGCGCACCGTCAGTCGACCGAGGTGACTCACAGCGGCTGGGTGAGCTGGGCGAGATGGAGTTGCGCATCACCCGTGGCGTTCCAGCATCGGCGCCACCGTCGTGCTCGTGACCTTGGCCATCCCGATGCTCGACATGCGGCTCGGCCGGCCGACGCAGGCTCCGATCCGACCACCACCACGCATCGCCACGCCTACGACCTCCTCGCCGCCGGCTTCGGCGACGGATTCAACGGGCCGCTCCTCATCGCCGTCGACCTCGGCGACAACCCCGACCCCACCGTGCTCGACGACTGAGCAGCCTCCGTTGCCGCAGACCCGGGAGTCCGCGCCGTCTCACCACCCGAGCTCAACGCCACCGGCGACACGGCGCTCATCACGGCGATCCCGACCCGCAAGCCCCAGGACCAGGCGGCCAGCGACCTCGTCCACCGACTCCGCAACGACCTGCTCCCGGCCGCCACCACGGGCACCGGAGCCGGGCCTCGTCGGCGGACCCACCTCGCTTCATCGATCAGTCCGACGAGATCGCCGCACCATACCCTGATTTCCATCGCAGCCGTGGTGTCGCTGTCGTTCCTGTTGTTGATGATCGTGTTCCGATCGATCCTCGTCCCGCTCAAGGCCGCGATCTTGAACCTGTTGTCGATCGGCGCCGCCTACGGCGTGGTCGTCGCGGTGTTCAATGAGGGATGGGGACGTTCGCTCATCGAATGACCGAAGCTGTCCCCATCGCGTCGTTCGTTCCGATGATGATGTTGCGATCCTGTTCGGGCTGTCGATGGACTCGCAGGGTGTTCATCCTCTCCCGCATCCGCGAGGTACCACCGAGGACACTCCAACATCGACAGCGTCGTCGAAGGCCTCGGCGCGACCGCCGAGGTCATCCTGCAGCCGCACTCATCATGATCAGCGTCTTCCTCGGTTTCGTCGCCAGCGACGACCCGGTGAGTCAAAGATGATGATCGGTCTCGCCACCGCCGTCGCCGTCGACGCCACCATCGTCATGGTCCTCGTCCCCTCCACGATGGCGCTCGTCGGTGATCCCAACTGGTGGCTGCCGCGATGGCTCGACCGCATCCTGCCCCGACTCGATCTCGAAGCCGAACCCGGCGCGTCTGCGTCGTCCGACGAAGGAGTTCTCCGATGAACCAACCGTGTCTGCCGGCAGGCTCGACGCATCCGCGCCACCGACATCTTCGACAACGACACCGGTTCCCGCCGGGCTGCTGCGAGCCCACCGCGTGGCCGATGGCGTGTGGGGTCGCCTCGTGGTCCACTCCGGCACCGTGAGCTTCGTCTTCGACGACGAACCCGAGCATCCGATCACAGTCTCTGCGGGGGACGCCGTCTTGATCCGCCGGCGCGACAACACCACCTCAGAACTCCATGACGCTGCGAGCCGCGGTATGCAGCGCGAGCGGCCCCAGCTCGGCGGAGTCTTGCCGGCCACGCCATGGGATCCGGAGCTTGCCGACGCCATGGAGAAGCACGGCCTCGCCGTCTACGAAGAAGAGCTCACGGAGCACCTTCTCACAGCGATGGTCGACTCATGACGGCGTGTGTGACGGCGTGTGCTGTACAACATACGTACAACACGACAGGCACCAACGAGCGCACACCAGTGCAAACGAGACGAGGCCGACATCCCTGCGGAAAAGCCTCTGAACAGGACCGATGCGGTCGGCCGCCTACAACCTCGTATGGAGGCCACGCGACTCATAACCCGAAGGTCGCAGGTTCAAATCCTGCCCCCGCCACCAAGTAAAGAACCAGCTCAGAGGCCCTTCCGCTCCGGCGGCAGGGCCTCTCTGCTGGTCGCGATCCGTGGTCTCGTACAACAGCAGTACAACGGATTGCACTTCGGGTCCGAACCCGAAGGTCACGTCTGGTGCAGGCATCCCGGGGGCGCGAGCACAACTCACGCCCAACCGAACTCGTCGTTGTCCGAGAGCGGCACGTTGCGCACGCCGGTCGGCGTGCTCCACATCGACGAATTGGCCGCGATCGAACCCCCGTCGGCCCCGCCGCATCGATGAGGTAGGTACCGTCGGCAAATGCACTTCACCATCGCTCTGCCGATCGCTGACCGTCGCGCCTCGTTCGACTTCTACCGACAGGCGCTCCGGCTCACCGCTGTCGGCCCGGTCGCCGACGACGGCTTGCCCGAACCGCTCGCCTTCGAACTGGCCGACGGTGTGCAGCTCATGCTGATCCCAGCTGACGGCTTCGCGGGGGTCATCGGAGAACACCGGGTCGCCGAGCGAGGACTGACCGAATGTCTGCTCGATGTGGCCGCCCACGGTCAGGACGAGGTGAATGACCTCGTCGAACGGGTCCGCGGCGTCGGTGGTCGTGTCCTCGAGGACCCGCAGTCCAAGTCCTGGGGCTACGCCGCTCTCTTCGCGGACCCCGACGGACACCTGTGGACCACCACCGCGGCTCTCGAATGAGCTCGGCCCCGACGTCGAAGGCCTGGGCTGTGCGAGGAGGCTTGTGGGCCTTCATCGCGCAATGCCTGTGCCCGCGAATCATGCTGTCCGCGTGACCTGCTCCACGAAGTCGACCATCAGCATTGCAGCGGGTGCGGCGTGGGTTTCCAGAAGGAAGTGGCCAGCGTCGAAGACGTGGGCTTCCATCCGCGGAAGGTCCTGCAATGTGCGTTGGCGTTCTAGATGATCAATCCCGTGACGCGCTCTGGTTCACCCATGGCGATACTCAAGGCCACGGGCGCGCCGCAGTCGTGCACGTACACGAAGCGATCACCGACGTTGAGATGAACGAGCAGTTCGTGAACGGCGGTGGCGTAACGGTCGAACGTGGCATGCGGCAACACGTCGGAGCGACCCTACCCGGGCAGATCAGGAGCGATGACGTAGGCAATCTCTGCGAGTGGGCCGATCACGTCGCGGAGCGTGTTGGCCGAGCTCGCGAACCCGTGGATCAAGAGCACCGAAGGTCGGCGAGGATCACCAGCTGCAAGGTAGGACAACTCGGCGCCTTCGGCCAGCGTGAACGACGTCGCACAGGACCTGGATGCATCGACTTGACCTCCCTGGCCGTTGCGACGAGCGGAGAACCGACACCTAGGCCGAGGTCACCGCACATTCTTCGTCGCTCCGAACGATGCAGAACCGGTTCCCTTCCGGATCGGCCAGCACCATCCAACCACTCCCATCGCCGTTGCGGCGATCGGCGATCTGGACAGCGCCAAGAGCGAGCACCCGCTCGATCTCTTCGCTGGGGTCGGCGCAGCGCGAGTGCGACAAGCGCGCCCAGCGGGAGAGGTAGCCCGCACGTCGACGATGCTCGCTCGGCTCCGAGTCCGTCGACGTCGCCCGCGCCGGCGTGAGCAACGTGCGTGTCGTGCAGGGAGGATTTCCCCGGCTGCTGTGGTTGGCGGCGTCGCATCGCTGGTCGGTGGTTGGCATCCGGCGGTGGGTGCGCTGCCAGGTGTCGGAGCCGTTTTGGTGGTCGCTGTCGCCTGGGATCGGTGGCGTTGGCGCCAGCGTGGTGTCGGTGTCGGGTGATGTCGATCTCGAGCAGTTGCGTCGAGCCGCCGAGCGCTTCCGTGCTGACCGCGAGGACGTCGACGACTGGCGGCTCACCACACGTCAGCGCTGGGTGAACCGCGTGCTCACCGCCCTGGACGCTCCAGCGGCTCCGCATCCCCGCTGGCGAGCACGCCGGCCGGCAAGCGGGAACACGTCCGGGAGTTCGACGGTGTCGAGAGCTGTCGCCGCCGGAGCCGGACATCGCGGTCAAGAACGCGAAGGCGACGACGCTCCCGGCGACCGGAAGTGTCGATATCGCGTTCCAGAACGAGCGCGCTTCATCGTCTTTCTGTGTGGTCGAGCTCGTAGGGCCGCTCGTCACGACTGCGCCATGGTGTGGTGGTAGGCGGCGTCGAGTTCGGCGAGGACCCCGTCGTCTGGTGGCGGCTGGCGGTCGATGTGGATGCGCCGCAGTTCGTCCATGAAGCGCTCGGCGATGTCGGGGCCGCCGTCGGCGAGGAGTTGGGCACGGATGGTCAGCTCCGGTGTGGTGGGGAGCCAACGTGCGCCCCAGGCCCCGAGCTGAACGATCAAGGGAACAAGTTCGATTGCGGCCTCGGTGAGGAAGTAGTCGACCTTCTGACGGTGACCGGGAACCGGGTGGCGGCTCAGGAGCCCTGCGTCGGTGAGCTTCGCGAGGCGAGATGCCAGAACGTTGCTGGCGATGCCCTCGAGGGAGTTGCCGAGGAGCTCGCGAAACCTCGTGCGCCCGCCGAACATCACATCGCGGAGCACGACGAGGCTCCAACGGTCGCCGAGCAACTCCATGGTCATGTTGATCGGACAGCCCGATCGTCCGTCAGGGACCGTCAACTCCTCATGATCGACCGGTTGCGCCATGAAAGCAGTGTAACTAGAGTCGGGCCGACTGATTGCAGTTCGCAACCAGTCGACCAAAACAGGGAGTGCGTGTGGCGCAACGGGTCAGAGTTCAGAGTTTCACCGTCTCCCAGGACGGCTATGGGACCGGCGAGGAGCAAACCCTCGAGCGGCCCTTCGGCCACGCCGACCCGACCGAGTTGATGGCCTGGAGATTCGACACGGCGAGCTGGCCGGGCCGCACCGGGCCCGGCGGATCTCGTGGCATCGACGACTACTTCGAGCGTGACTTCGCCATCGGGATCGGCGCCGAGATCATGGGTCGCAACAAGTTCGGCCCCCAGCGCGGTCCGTGGACCGACCACGAGTGGACGGGCTGGTGGGGTGACACTCCACCGTTCCACACACCGGTGTTCGTGCTCACCCACCACGAGCGGCCATCGATCACACTCGCTGACACTACGTTCCACTTCCTCGACGCTTCACCAGTCGAGGCCGTCGAGCGAGCGAAGGTCGCCGCGGGGGGACTCGACGTTCGCGTTGGCGGCGGCCCTACGACCGTCCGGTCGTTTATCGAGGCAGGGCTTGTCGACGAGCTCCACGTCGTCGTCGCTCCGATCACGCTCGGCGGCGGGGTCCGACTGTGGGAATCCCCCGAGGAGTTCGACGATCGGTTCCACCACGAAACCATCCCCAGTCCCAGCGGCGTCACCCACCACCTTCTCTGGCGCAACGACCCGAAGACCGGACAGGACCAGTGAGCACATGACTATCGAGGGCTTCCCCGGACGATGACGGCGCTCGGTGTGGGGTCGTGTGGCACGAGGTGGCGACGCTGGGCCGATACGTACGCGGTGTGGGTGTGGAGGTCGCGAGTGACTGAGTGGTCCGAAGCCCGATCTATTCCCGGTGACGTGGGTGTTGTGGGAGTGCGATGGTGGGCCAGTGTTGGAGGTCGTGTCGGAGTTGGCGGTCGTGGGTGACGATGACGACGGCGGCTGGGGTGGTGTCGAGGGCTTGGGTGAGTTCGTCGACGAGCGCGATGGAGAGGTGGTTGGTGGGTTCGTCGAGGAGCAGGAGGTGTGGTCGGGCGGCGAGTGCGAGTGCGAGGTCGAGGCGTCGCTGCTGGCCCATGGACAGCTCGGCGACGGGTCGTGCGAGATCGGCGGACTGGAGCAGGCCGAGGGAGCGCAGCGACACGGTCTCGGCCTCGGTCAGCCCGTTGTTGAGGAGTTCGTAGAGGCGTGTTCGGTAGACGTCGCGTGCGGTTCGGCGGTCGGCCGACGGGGACTCCTGCGCGACGAGTCCGACTCGGGCGTCGGCGGCGAGACGTGCGTGGCCGTGGTCGGGGTGGAGGTGGCCGGCGAGGACGGCGAGCAGGGTTGACTTGCCGCTGCCGTTCGGTCCGGTGACGAGGAGCCGGTCGCCCGAGGACAGCTCGACGGTGACCGGCGTGGTGAGCCGGTTCGCGACGGTGATCTGCTCGGCGTGCAGGAGGGTGACGCCGCGCATCGTGGGGAGCTCGGGAAGGCGGAACTGCAGCGGCGGCTGCGGTTTGGTGATTTCGTGGGCGTGGAGGTTCTCGAGGCGTCGGTTGACGGCGCGCACCAGGCTCGGTGCACGTGTTGCCCGCTGGTGCTTGCCGGTTCCCTTGGGAGGTCGCCATCCGGCTTGGAGGCGGTTCTGTGCGGTCGACAGGTCGTCGGCGAGCCGGGCCTGCTCGATCTGGTGGCGTTCGTAGGCCTGCTCCCAGCGAACTCGTTCGCGTGTGCGTCCTTCGAGGTAGCCGGTGTAGCCGTTGCCGTAGAGACGTGGGCGTTCGTCGATGCTGGGGTCGAGGTCGAGAACGTGGGTGGCGACGTCGGCGAGCAGTGCCCGGTCGTGGCTGACGAGCACCACCCCGCTGTTGGTCGAGCGCAGGACGTCGGTGAGGAACTCGAGGCCGTGCTGGTCGAGGTGGTTGGTCGGCTCGTCGAGGAGCAGGAAGGCGTGGTGTGCTCCGAGGAGGCAGGCAAGGCGGACCCGGTAGCGCTCCCCGACCGACATGGTGGTGAGCCGGCGGCTGCGGTCGGTGATCGCGCCGAGTTCCTGCAGTGCGATGTCGACTCGTCGGTCTGCGTCCCACGCGTCGAGCGCGGTGGCGTCGTCGAGCGCGGCGGCGTACTCGACGTCAGCGCCTGCTCGGCTCTCGGCCAATGCGCTGGTGGCGGCGTCGAGACGGCGCATCGCTGCCCGTGTGTCGGCCAGCTCGATGTCGACGAGATCGCCGATGGTCCTGCCTCGGTCGACGGTCATCTCCTGCTCGGCGATGCCGAGACTGCCGATGCGTGTGACCTCGCCGGCGTCGGGTCGAAGCCGGCCGGCGAGTACGTGGAGAAGCGTGGATTTGCCGCGCCCGTTCTCTCCGACGACGCCAAGTCGGGTGCCGGCGGTGACGGTGATCGAGATGTCGGCGAGCACCTGGCGGCCACCGCGTTCGACGCGGACGCCAGACGTCACCAACTGCGGGCGCGATCGCGCCCGGTCAATGCTGTGGATGGACATGAGAGCTCTTCCTTCTCCCAGCCCCGAAACGGGTTGCCGGGCGCGACCGACAGACAAGCGGAACCGAGGACACGGCGCCGCCGAACACCCACTCACCACATCGGCGGGGGTGCGTCCGTCAGATCACAGGTAGAGCTGCCACATGCCGACCACGATAGCCGTCACGTGCGGGCAATCCCGGTTGGTCGAGCGGTGCAAGCGGCCTCGTGCGTCGGATGAGCTCTCAGCGAGTGACCATGAGCCTTGACTCATCAGGAGTAATATCTCATACTGGTTGGGTGTGGGAGGTCGAGGTCACCGACCAGAACTGCGAGCAGCCAAAGGTGGAGCGTTGCGGGTGCTGTTCTCGTTCGACCCGCGGCGCCAGGCGATCCTGCTGCTCGGTGGCGACAAGACCGGCGAGTGGAACGACTGGTACGAGTGGGCGGTCCCGCTTGCTGATGACCTGTATGACGAGTACCTGCGGGAACTCGGTGAGGAAGGACTGATCTGATGGCACGAACCAAGTTCTCCGAACTCCGCGACACCGTGGTCGCCAAGCCCGGCGCTGTCGAACGGCTCGCCGGTCTACGCGCCGAGACGCTCGAGGAGATCCGGCTCTACGAGCTCCGCCACGGCGAGGCGATCAGCCAGGCCGAGCTCGCCGGCCGTCTCGACGTCACCCAGGGAGCGATCTCCAAGCTCGAGCACTCTGAGGACGTGCGCGTGTCGACGCTGCGCCAGTACCTCGAAGCGCTCGGCGCCCGCCTCGAACTCGTCGCCGTGTTCGACGACGACGACCGTCGGGTCCCGATCCACCTCGGCCGCGACGACGCCGCCTGACCGGGCCCCTGTCAGCACCGCGTCAGCACGACTCGCACCCACCAGTGCAGACGAACGGAGTGCCGGCGCTCGGGAACTCTCCCGTACAACAGTCGTACAACACGACGAGCACAAACGGGCTCCTACCAACGCCTACGAGAGCGCGACTCCATGGCCTCAATCCGCTCGTCCATCAGGAAGAACACCGATGAGCGCCGACCAGCTCCGACGGGCGTCGGTGCACTCATAACCCGAAGGTCGCGGGTTCAAATCCCGCCCCCGCCACTTAGGAAATGGCAGCTCAGAAGGGGTCTTGCCTCGGCGAGGCCCCTTCGGCGTTTTCGG